>NZ_BBRK01000003.1 GCF_002090115.1 Demequina sp. NBRC 110054 | reverse complement strand
CATGGTTCTCGCGCGCGTGAGCCAGCTGGCCGGGGCGCATCGTGCCGCGGAGTCGCAGCTGCGCGTCCTCGCCGACCACGACACCCTCACCGGGCTTCCGAACCGCCGCGCCGTCGAGCGCCACCTCGAGTCACTGCTCGACCGCGTCGCCCGCAGCACCGCCGCCGGCGCCACGGTGTGGTTCATCGACCTCGACGACTTCAAGCCCATCAACGACACCCGCGGCCACGCGATCGGCGACGAGCTCCTCACCGCCGTCGCGCACCGCCTGGCAGGCCTGGTCCGCGAGGACCGCGGCGACCTCGTCGGCAGACTCGGAGGCGACGAGTTCATCGTCGTCGTCGAAGGAGACCCCCAGGCCACCGCCACGACGCTCACCGCACGCATCCGCTCCGCGTTCGACGACGACTTCACCCTCAGCGACGGCCCCGCCCAGGTCTCCGCCAGCATCGGCCTCGACACCGCCTCCCCGCACGACCCGCACACCCTCGACGACATGCTCACCCACGCCGACCACGAGATGTACGCCGAGAAGCACGCCCGCCGACTCGACCCCACCGACTGA
>NZ_BBRK01000002.1 GCF_002090115.1 Demequina sp. NBRC 110054 | reverse complement strand
TCCGCGCAGACTGTCGCGGCTGCGGCGGAGGAGCTGTCGGCGGCGAACGCTCAGGTGGCTGCGGGCTCGCAGGAGACCTCGACCCAGGCTGGTGTGGTGGCGAACGCTGCCGATGAGGTCAACCGCAATGTGCAGACCGTCGCTTCCGGTGCGGAGCAGATGGGTGCGTCGATCAAGGAGATCAGCCACAACGCCAACGAGGCGGCGCGCGTGGCGGCCAACGCCACGACCGTGGCGGAGTCCGCGAACGATCAGGTCGGCAAGCTGGGTGCCTCCTCGCAGGAGATCGGCAATGTCATCAAGGTGATCACCACGATCGCGGAGCAGACGAACCTGCTGGCGCTGAACGCGACGATCGAGGCTGCGCGTGCCGGCGAGGCCGGTAAGGGCTTCGCGGTCGTGGCGGGCGAGGTCAAGGACCTGGCGCAGGAGACGGCCAAGGCGACCGAGGAGGTGGCGCGTCGCGTGGCTGCCATCCAGGAGGACACCGGTGGTGCTGTCGAGGCGATCAACGAGATCTCGGAGATCGTCAAGCAGATCAACGACTTCCAGATGACGATCGCGTCGGCGGTCGAGGAGCAGACCGCGACCACGGGCGAGATGAGCCGCGGTGTGG
>NZ_BBRK01000001.1 GCF_002090115.1 Demequina sp. NBRC 110054 | reverse complement strand
GGACGTCGTCGGAGGCTCGCCCGTGATCGGCGAGACGACGACCCCCAGCGGGCTGCCGGCGGTGTCGTTCGACGGTGCGAGCGCGTCGCTCGAGCGCGACGGCGGCCTGACGGACATGCCTGCAGGCAGCTCCGATCGGACCGTGTTCACAGTGGCCCAGTACGACTCGAACGGCTGGGGCGGCTTCTCGTGGGGGTCCGCATACTGCGGTCAGACCTTCGGGACCACAGTCTCCAAGGACGGCGACCTGGCGGTGCAGGGCTGGTGCGGCGACTTCGACTCCAACGTCGACGGCAACGGCGCGGGCTGGCTCGTGCAGTCCGCGGTCTACGGCTCCGGTGAGCTCACGCACTACAAGGACGGGGTCGAGATCGACTCCGCGACCCACACCTTCAACACCGGGTCCGGAAGCATCGTCCTCGGTGCCGAGATCGACGGCTCGCCGTACATCGACATGGACGTGGCCGCGGTGCTGGTCTACGACCGGGCGCTGAGCGCGAGCGAGCATCAGGCCGTCGTCGACTACCTGGAGAGCACCTACGTGACCGAGGTGGTCGAGGAGGTGGCGCCGTCGGTGCCGTCTGGGGTGGCTGCTGATGCGGGTGATGGTCAGGTGGATCTGTCGTGGTCGGCGTCGACTGATCTGAATGGGGATCTGGCTGGCTATCACGTGTTCCGTGCGGAGTCGTCGGGTGTGATCGATGTGGCGTCGGATGATCCGGTGGCGACGGTGACGTCGGCGGGGTTCATCGATGACGCGGTGGTCAATGGCACGGAGTACTTCTACGTGGTGACCGCGTTCGATGACCTGGGCAACGAGTCCGCGGCGAGCG